>NZ_JBMKHV010000003.1:365583-390223 GCF_049238585.1 Enterobacter cloacae complex sp. IR5428
TAGCGTCGACGTTTTTGATTTCGCCCATCACTTTCAGCTTTTTGGAAATGTCGCGACGCTCTTTGGACAGCTCAGCGTTTTTGATGATGTAGTCATCAACGCGATCTTCATAATCGCTCTTCATGCTGGCGATGATGCCCTGAATGGCTTCAACGCTCATACCTGGCTTGATGTAGTCGCTCAGGTTGTCCAGCAGCAGGACACGTTTCTGGTTGTCACGGATCTTCTTCTCTACGTCCTGGATTTCGCGCTGTAGCTTGTTTTTGCGGCGGAACAGGCGGACGAACTCCAGAACATCCTGGAACGAAGGCTTGGTAGTTTCCATTTTTACACCCCTGATAATGTGAGATTCGGATTCGTTAAAGCAACCGTTTTAACAGACAGCGGCTGCGAATGACAATGAGTATATCGTTTAAAACCATCATAACCCTAATTGTTGCTGAATCGAAGCAGCAGGCATCACATACGCTTTTTATTTGCGCAGTGCCCGGCAAATCAGCTGCGATAACAACTCCAGCTGTCGCGCCAGCTCCATACTCAGCCAGACATAGCCGTGGATGGGCGTTTCAGACACATTGTCGCCCTGACGCTCATTCATCAGCTGTTTGAGCTCGATGACGATGTCATTCAGCCGCTCGCTGTTCGCCCGTATCGGCTGTGGGTTACCTTCGTAAAGTGCATGAGCGATGGTTAGCAGGGTCTGTTGAGTCATCTGCTGCGTCTCTTTCAGCGTATGCGCGTTGAGCATCAGAAGATGGCTGGGGCGTGAGGCCCAGTGGGCATTGATTTGCAGTTCAAGCATACAGACCAGATTACGGCTGACCGTTTGAATGGCTTCAAAAATGGCTTTCTGGATATGCGTCTCTTTGCTTGCCGGGGTAATTAACCCGCGCATTTTGACCACATCATTAAGGATTTTTTGCAGGTGCTTTTCCAGCCGCGGACGCTCAATCAGATTCGGCGAAAACCCGGCCTGGTAAACCCGGTTAAATGCCGTGACGTAGTTTGCCATCTGAATGCGCCAGTGCAGGAAGGCGCGCTGCGGCCAGATGCCGGTAAACAGCATGGCGAGCAACGAGCCGAGGATCACGTCCCCGCTTCGCCACAATGCGGTGGTCATATCGCCCGCCGGTGCGCCGACCACAACGGCGAGCGTAATGCCAATCAGCAGCGCCTGATACGGTTTCTTGCCGAGGGCCAGCCATCCGCAAAGAAACATCGCCACCGCGCACCACAGCAACATGAACGGAAATGAAATTAGCTCCAGCTTCAGGGCGATAAGCCCAAGCGCCGAGCCTAAAACGGTACCGCCTATGCGTTCGAAAGCGCGAGGGACCACGTTCCCCCAGAATGAGATCGGCCCCATCACCACCACCAGCGTGATCAGCGGCCACGTTCCTTCCGGGATATCCAGCAAACGAACCAGTACGAAGGTCAGCACAAACGCCAGCGCAATGCGGCAACCGTGCACCACGCGATAATGTTTGTATAACCGAATTTCAAAAGGGGTTAATGACTTGTCGGGGCGCACACCCGTCTCCAGCTCTACGGCAAACCACAATTGTACTGTGTTTTCAGCCGGGTGGATCGCGCCCGGCTGAAAAACCCTGCGTTTCGCAGGATTATCCCACTTTGTGCTCTACCGGTACAAACATCTCAATATCCCAGTAGCCGTCAGCATTGCCATCGTTCAGATAGCGTTCGAAGCAGGGTTTTGGCGCAATCTGGAATTTGCTGTCTTCCAGCAGGGAGTTGAAGAACTGATACCACGGGGTAGCGAAATCATGATTTTCGACGCGCGCGGCGGCAATAGCATACTCTCCGGCAGCAATTTCGGTCAGCATTACCCCTTCGCTGTTATCAGGGATAGTGAAATCGTCCGCTACCGTTACGGCGGTAACGCAGCGAAGCTTTTCTGCCGGCACGTCATCCGGATTGTCATAATAAACGGCCACCCACTCCTGCGGCTGAATATGTCGTCCATCTACCCACATAACCAGCTGTTCAAATCCCTGCTTGACCGTCTTTTCCCACGGCCCCACGAGATGAAAGCCAGCGATCGTACGTTTCTGTTGCTGCCTGATGCTGTAGTCCATGCTGCCTCCGTTTATTACTGTATATATATACACTATAAAGCAGAATCGAGATTATCGGCAAACCAGGAGTGTTTATTATGTGAGCAGACTCGCAACACTGCCAGTCTGCCCGAAAAGGTTAGAGTTTATGATGCAGATAATCGCCGAGGCGGGAGAAAAGGCCGCCCTTTTCAACGCGCTCCAGCGTAACCAATGGCCAGTGCGCTACCACCTTGTCACGATCGTACAGCTGGATCTCCCCTACCCGCTGATGCGCGGCGATCGGCGCTTCCAGCTCTTTTTTATCCATTACATATTTCGCCTTGATGTTCGGCACTTCTGTTTTGGGTAATGCCAGCCAGAAATCCTGATCCGTGCCCAGCGCGATCTGCTCTTTATCGCCATACCAGATGCGTTCGGTTCCCACTTTTTTGCCGTTATGCAGGATCTGCACCGTATCGAAATTTTGCTGTCCCCAGTGGAGCAGCTTGCGCGCCTGATCTTCACGTCCTTTCGGGCTGTCTGCCCCCATCACCACCGCAATCAGTCGACGCTGACCATCCACTGCGGAGGCGATCAGGTTAAAGCCCGCGCCCGAGGTGTGTCCCGTTTTCAGACCATCCACGTTCATGGTCTTATCCCACAGCAGGCCGTTGCGGTTCTGCTGAGTGATGCCGTTCCAGGTCAGACTCTTCTCGCTGTACATGTGGTAGAACTCAGGCTCGCCGTGGATGATGGCCCGGGAAAGCACGGCGAGATCGTAAGCGGAGCTGTGCTGACCCGGTGCATCCAGCCCGTGTACGGTTTCGAAGTGGGTATCGCGCAGATTCAGCTTTTCAACGTAGTCATTCATCATCCTGACGAACTGCGGCTGACCGCCCGCCACGTGATCTGCCAGCGCCACGCAGGCGTCATTGCCGGAATCAACAATCAGGCCGCGGCTGAGATCGCGCACAGAAACCCGATCGCCCTGCTTCAGAAACATCAGAGACGAACCGTCAAAGACCGGATTGCCTTTTGCCCAGGCGTCACGTCCGACCGTCACAATGTCATCGGGGCTGATGCGGTGGCTATCAATGGCACGATCGACAACGTACCCCGTCATCAGTTTGGTCAGGCTCGCCGGATTACGCTGCTGATGTTCGTTGCCCGCCGTTAAGATTTGACCCGTGGTGTAATCCATCAATACCCAGGATCCTGCCTGGATGGCAGGCGGCTGAGGTGAAAAATCCAGCGGCTCGGCAGCCAGCGCGGATGAAATACTCGAAGCGAGTAAAGAAACAGCAATAAACAGACGGCGTTTCAACGGTATATCCTCAGGTCAGTAAAAATCGATGACCTTTTTACGGGAGTTCTGATGTCGTTACCTGCCTTAATTGCAAAAAAATGTGACAGCACGCAGATTTTTTCGGAACAAATCTCGCAAATTTCTTGCCTGAAGGTGCTTTTTATTCGGACTGCTCACCCCAATCGTTTACCATAGAGACGTCAATTTTTAACAGGATGAGATTACTGGTGTCTGACTCTGCCGCGCGCCCGACTTTTTTGTTCCACGATTACGAAACCTTTGGCACCCATCCGGCGCTGGACCGACCGGCGCAGTTTGCGGCTATCCGAACCGATGACGAATTTAACGTTATCGGCGAACCCGAGGTGTTTTACTGCAAGCCCGCCGATGACTATCTGCCGCAGCCAGGCGCGGTGATGGTGACGGGCATCACGCCTCAGGAAGCGCGGGATAAAGGCGTTAGCGAAGCAGAATTTGCCCGTCGCATCCACGACCTGTTCACGGTGCCCAATACCTGCGTGGTGGGTTACAACAACATCCGTTTTGACGATGAAGTGACGCGCAATATCTTCTACCGCAACTTCTACGATCCGTATGCCTGGAGCTGGCAGAACCGCAATTCGCGCTGGGATTTGCTGGATATTATGCGCGCCTGCTATGCGCTGCGCCCGGAGGGAATTAACTGGCCGGAGAACGACGACGGCTTGCCGAGCTTCAGGCTCGAGCACCTGACGCGGGCCAACGGCATCGAGCACAGCAACGCCCACGACGCGATGGCAGACGTCTACGCGACCATCGCTATGGCGAAGCTCGTAAAAACCGCGCAGCCTCGCCTGTTTGAGTATCTGCTGAGCCATCGCAGCAAGCAAAAGCTGATGACGCTGATTGACGTGCCGCAGATGAAACCGCTGGTGCATATTTCAGGGATGTTCGGTGCGTGGCGCGGGAACACAAGCTGGGTGGCGCCGCTTGCCTGGCATCCGGACAACCGTAACGCCGTCATCATGGTGGATCTTGCCGGGGATATCTCGCCGCTGCTTGAGCTCGACAGCGACACCTTACGTGAACGGCTTTATACGCCGAAAGAGGCGCTGGGTGACCTGCCAGCCGTACCGGTAAAACTGGTGCACATCAATAAATGCCCGGTGCTTGCGCAGGCCAACACGCTGCGTCCGGAAGACGCCGACCGGCTGGGGATTAATCGTCAGCACTGCCTCGATAACCTGAAAGTGCTGCGCGACAACCCGCAGGTGCGCGAGAAAGTCGTCGCCATTTTTGCCGAAGCAGAGCCGTTCGTGCCGTCTGATAATGTGGATGCGCAGCTTTATAACGGCTTCTTCAGCGATGCCGATCGCGCGGCGATGAACATCGTGCTGCAAACCGACCCGCGTAACCTGCCTGCGCTGGATATCACCTTCGCAGATAAGCGTATTGAGAAGCTGATGTTTAACTACCGTGCGCGCAACTATCCCGGCTCGCTGGATGAAGCAGAGCAGGAGCGCTGGTTACAGCATCGGCGCAACGTGTTTACACCGGAGTTTCTTAATAGCTATGCCCAGGAGCTGGAGATGCTTTACGGCCAGTATGAAGGGGATGCTGAGAAACAGGCGCTGCTGAAAGCGCTGTTCCAGTACGCGCAAGAGATTGTCTGAGTAGCGGGTACAAAAAAGCCGGAGGCGATGTCTCCGGCTTTTTTTTGCCGGGTGGCGCTAACGCTTACCCGGCCTACAAAACTGTAGGTCGGGTTGAGCATAGCCGCCACCCGACACAGTCTTACGCGACGTCTTCGTACTGAGGAACCGGGTTGCGGAAGCTCTTCGTTACGCAAGCCAGGTAAATCAGACCGATTGCACCCCAGATCAGACCCAGAACCATTGAGCTCTCTTCCAGGTTGATCCACAGGGCGCCAACCGTCAGGGCACCACACACTGGCAGCACCAGATAGTTGATGTGGTCCTTCAGCGTCTTGTTGCGCTTCTCACGGATCCAGAACTGCGAAATCACGGAGAGGTTAACGAAGGTGAACGCCACCAGCGCACCAAAGTTAATCAGTGCAGTGGCCGTTACCAGGTCGAACTTGATCGCCAGCAGGGCAATCGCGCCCACCAGCAGCACGTTCCACGCCGGGGTACGCCATTTCGGATGCACGTAACCAAAGAAGCGAGTTGGGAACACACCGTCACGGCCCATCACGTACATCAGACGAGAAACGCCCGCGTGCGCTGCCATACCGGATGCCAGTACGGTGACGCTGGAGAAGATCAGCACGCCCCACTGGAAGGTTTTACCCGCCACGTACAGCATGATTTCAGGCTGCGATGCATCCGGATCTTTAAAGCGAGAGATATCCGGGAAATACAGCTGTAAGAAATAAGACGCACCGATGAAGATCAAGCCGCCAATCAGCGCGGTCAGGAAAATCGCTTTCGGGATCACGCGCTCGGCATCTTTGGTCTCTTCAGACAGAGAAGAGATACCGTCGAAGCCCAGGAACGAGAAGCACAGGATAGTCGCCCCGGTGATCATCGGCACAACGTGCGCACCTTCAGACCAGAACGGACGGGTGCTGGTCAGCGTACCAGCGCCCTCACCGTGGGAAACGCCGTAGATGATCAGCCCAACGATAACCGCAACAATCCCCATCTGAAGGATCACGATCAGGGTGTTGAAGTTAGCCACGGTCTTGATGCTGCGCAGGTTAGAGATGGTCATAAAGGCCACCAGCGCCACAACGAAGATCCACGACGGTACGGAAGGTACCAGCGCTTCGAAGTAAATTTTTGCCAGCAGAATGTTGATCATCGGCATGAACAGGTAGTCCAGCAGTGATGACCAGCCCACCATAAAGCCAACAGCCGGGCTAATGGATTTCTGAGCATAGGTGTACGCAGAGCCTGCGGACGGGAAACGGCGAACCAGTTTACCGTAGCTCAGCGCTGTAAAGAGAATGGCGACCAGCGCAAAGGCGTACGCCGTTGCAACGTGACCGTCAGTAAGGCCTGATACGATACCGAATGTATCGAACAGCGTCATCGGTTGCATATAGGCAAGGCCCATCATAACAACCGGAATCAACGTAAGCGTTTTACGTAATTCCACGCGAGAGGTGTTTGGAGTTGCGTTATGCGACATAGTTATTCTCCTTTACGGTGATAACCGCCACGTAAGCGAAAAATTGCCCCATTTCTTTCTTCCTCAGCGACAACAACTGTCGGATTTTAGTAAATATCTATCCGGTACGAAGCCCGGCCTCTTGGTTTTTAGTTTCGTTTCGTACATGCAAAAAAAAATAACCGACGCCTTTTATATCGTCGATTATTCATTTGTTTGCAGCGGCGGCATTTTGCCCTATTCCAGATACAAAAGGCAATACATTGAGAAACCTGCCCATAAATTAATTTTACTAACTGGTTGATTTCCCATCATCTGCCTGAGTGTAAACTGTCGCGATAGCACTATTTGCTAAAATTTCGTCTCGCCACCAGGCGCTGGCAAGCCCGGCGGTCTGTTCATTCCAGCCCACCCATACCGATTCGTTACTGCTCTGCGCTAAAACCTGTTTTTCCACCAGCGCGCCGCTTTCAATAAAGCGCTGTGCTAGATAACGGGGAAGGTAGCCGCACCCCAGGCCGCTTATTTGCAGTTCCAGCTTGGTTTTAAAATCAAAAACGGTGATGGCCTCCTGCTCATCCAGAAGCTGCGATGAAATGCCGCACTCGGGGCGGGAGTTGTCTCCCACCACAATGGCGCGATGGTTTTTAATGACGCGTCTTGAAACAGGCTCCGGTTCATTCGCCAGCGGGTGGTGAGGCGCAACGGCAAAGATCTGCTCCAGAACGCCCAGCCGGGCGAAACCAAATTCACTCAGTTGAGGAGGCTCATGCAGCGCTCCAACGATGATATCCGCCCTGCCCTGCGTTAAGGCGTCCCACGAGCCGCCCAGCACGCCGTTGATAAAAACCAGCCGCGTGACGCTATGGCGCTGATAGAACGCCTCAATAAGCGGGGTAAGCAGCGAAAAAGGGAAAGTATCATCAACCCCAATCACCAGCTCATTTTCCCAGCCCTGATGAAGTTTGACGGCCTGTTTTTCCAGCTCGCGAACCGTATGCAGCACGTCACGCCCTTTTTCCAGCAGCATCTGCCCAGTACGGGTGAAACGCGCGCGATGGCCAGTGCGGTCAAGGATTTGAATATTAAGATCGCTCTCGAGCTTTTGCACGGTGTAGCTCAGAGCCGAAGGGGTTTTATAGAGCTTCGCCGAGGCGGCGGCAAAGCTCCCCTCTTTTTCCAGCGCATCCAGAATAACAAGAACATCCAGCAGCGGTTTCATCTTCGCCCCCTTGCGGTGTGCGATGGCCTCCGCCGGCGCAATTATTCCATGGGCATAACCAGCGGATCGGGATACTGATATTCAAATCCCAGTTCATGGCAAATACGATTGCCATCAATAATTTTGCCTTTGCGCTCCCCCTGCGCCTCACTGAACACCGGCGGCGCCAGACCCAGCTGGCGCGCCATCAGCGGATAAAAGGTGCTGCGTGGCGGATGCGAAGGCGCACATATATTATAGATGTGCCCCCCTTTCGGAGCCTGTAAAAGCAGCTCTATCGCACCGATAACATCTTCAAGGTGTACAAGGTTAACGCCGTGCTGACCATCCGGCGCGGATTTACCGGCAAAGAAGCGTCCCGGATGACGCCCCGGCCCCACCAGCCCGGCGAGGCGTAAAATATCCACCTGCGTGCCAGGCAGATTGTGCAGCCAGTCTTCCAGCTCTTTCAGTACCCGTCCGCTGGCGGTTACCGGACGGCGCTCGGTGTTTTCTTTCGCCGTACCGTCGATATCGCCATAGACGGAGGTCGAGCTGGTGAAAATGATACGCGGAATATGGTGCGCCAGGGCGCTGTCGACAATCTCCTGCACCGCCTGCAGGTAAAACGTCTCGCCCGGCCCGCTGCGCCGCGCTGGTAAGGTAATGACCAGCGCGTCCACATTCATCAGTTCATCCAGCTCGTCGGTATCGCAGATAAGCTCGGGTTCGAGACGCAGCTCGACACCATCAATGCCGCACATGCGCGCCGCCTCAACCCCGTCCCGCGTGGTCTTACTCCCTGTCACCTGCCAGCCTTTTGCGGCTAATGACATCGCCAGTGGCATTCCTAACCACCCTAATCCGACAATCGCGACCTTTTTCATGACATTCTCCGCTTAACGACGCCTGTTATAAGGCTACGCCAGCCTTATGGAACGCACAATTCATACCATCAATATGAAATGAATTAATGATCAAAAAAAGCCCTTGCTTTATGGCGTACAACTGGTTTAGGTTAAAAGACATCAAATGCATAAGCATTCAACGAGAATTTATATGACACGCGTTCCTTTTAAAAACCACCATCATCACCATCATCCTGACTAGTCTTTCAGGCGATGTGTGCTGGAAGACGTTTGGATCTTCCAGTGGTGCATGAACGCATGAAAAAGCCCCCGGAAGATCTTCTTCCGGGGGCTTTTTTTTGGACCGCATTCAGACAGATTAAAACAGGTTAACGAGGAACACAGAATGTTAGATAACTCACGTTTACGCATAGCTATTCAAAAATCAGGCCGTTTAAGCGATGATTCACGCGAACTGCTGGCCCGCTGCGGGATTAAAATCAACCTGCACACCCAGCGCCTGATCGCCCTGGCTGAAAATATGCCGATCGACATTCTGCGCGTACGTGATGACGATATTCCGGGCCTGGTCATGGATGGCGTCGTTGACCTCGGCATCATCGGCGAAAACGTACTGGAAGAAGAGTTATTAACCCGCCGCGCGCAGGGCGAAGATCCGCGCTACTTTACCCTGCGTCGTCTGGACTTCGGCGGCTGCCGCCTGTCGCTGGCCACGCCGGTTGATGAAGCCTGGGAGGGCCCGGCCGCGCTGAACGGCAAACGTATCGCCACCTCTTACCCTCACCTGCTGAAGCGTTACCTCGATCAAAAAGGCGTGCAGTTTAAATCTTGTCTGCTGAATGGCTCTGTTGAAGTGGCGCCACGCGCGGGCCTGGCCGATGCCATTTGTGACCTCGTCTCCACCGGCGCCACGCTGGAAGCCAACGGCCTGCGCGAAGTGGAGGTGATCTACCGCTCAAAAGCGTGCCTTATCCAGCGCGACGGCGAGATGGCGGAGGCTAAACAGCAGCTCATCGACAAACTGCTGACCCGCATTCAGGGCGTGATTCAGGCGCGTGAATCCAAATACATCATGATGCATGCGCCGACCGAGCGCCTGGACGAAGTGATTGCCCTGCTGCCAGGTGCTGAGCGTCCAACCATTCTGCCGCTGGCGGGCGACCAGCAGCGCGTGGCGATGCACATGGTCAGCAGCGAAACCCTGTTCTGGGAAACGATGGAAAAGCTGAAAGCGCTGGGCGCGAGTTCTATTCTGGTGCTGCCAATTGAGAAGATGATGGAGTAACGACCATGAGCTTTAACACAATCATCGACTGGAATACCTGTAGCGACGCGCAACAGCGCGAGCTGCTGATGCGCCCGGCAATTTCAGCCTCAGAGAGCATCACCCGCACCGTGGCGGAGATCCTCGATAACGTCAAAGCCCGCGGAGACGACGCGCTGCGCGAGTACAGCGCGAAGTTTGATAAAACTGAGGTCGACGCGTTACAGGTCACCGCGCAGGAGATCGCCGGGGCGGAAAGCCGCCTTGGGGATGAGATCAAACAGGCGATGGCCGTCGCAGTGAAAAATATTGATACCTTCCACACCGCGCAGAAATTGCAGGCGGTGGATGTGGAAACCCTGCCCGGCGTGCGCTGCCAGCAGGTGACGCGCCCGGTGGCGTCCGTTGGCCTTTATATTCCTGGCGGCTCTGCCCCGCTGTTTTCGACCGTCCTGATGCTGGCCACTCCGGCACGTATTGCCGGTTGTCAGAAGGTGGTGCTCTGCTCTCCACCACCGATCGCCGATGAGATCCTGTATGCGGCGAAGCTGTGCGGCGTAAAGGCGATCTATAAAGTGGGCGGCGCGCAGGCGATTTCCGCCCTGGCGTTCGGGACGGAGTCTGTTCCCAAAGTCGACAAAATCTTTGGCCCGGGCAACGCATACGTTACCGAAGCGAAGCGCCAGGTCAGTCAGCGTCTGGACGGCGCGGCGATTGATATGCCTGCCGGTCCGTCTGAAGTGCTGGTGATTGCCGACAGCGGCGCTACACCGGATTTCGTGGCCTCTGACCTGCTCTCGCAGGCCGAGCACGGCCCTGACTCGCAGGTGATTTTACTGACGCCAGATGCCGACATGGCAAAACGCGTGGGCGAGGCCGTTGAGCGCCAGCTTGCCGACCTTCCGCGTGCGGAAACGGCGCGTCAGGCGCTATCGGCCAGCCGACTGATTGTGGCTCGCGATATCGACCAGTGCATCGCCATCTCCAACCAGTACGGTCCTGAGCACCTGATTATTCAGACCCGCAACGCGCGCGATCTGGTCGACAGCATAACCAGCGCAGGCTCGGTGTTCCTCGGGGACTGGTCACCGGAATCCGCCGGGGATTACGCCTCCGGCACCAACCACGTGCTGCCCACGTATGGCTATACCTCAACCTGCTCCAGCCTGGGGCTGGCGGATTTCCAGAAGCGCATGACCGTGCAGGAACTCTCTCGCGAGGGATTTGCCTCGCTGGCGTCGACCATTGAAACCCTGGCCGCCGCCGAGCGCCTGACTGCCCACAAAAATGCCGTGACGCTGCGCGTTGCCGCCCTGAAGGAGCAAGCATGAACATCGAAGAATTAGCCCGCGAAAATGTCCGTCGCCTGACGCCCTATCAGTCTGCGCGTCGTCTCGGCGGGAACGGCGACGTCTGGCTGAATGCCAACGAATACCCCACGGCGGTGGCCTTTGAGCTCTCGCAGCAGACGCTGAACCGCTACCCGGAGTGTCAGCCGAAAGCGGTGATCGAGAACTATGCGCAGTATGCAGGCGTGAAGCCTGAGCAGGTGCTGGTCAGCCGCGGGGCGGATGAAGGGATTGAACTGCTGATCCGCGCCTTCTGCGAGCCGGGCAAAGACGCGGTGATGTACTGCCAGCCCACCTACGGGATGTACAGCGTCAGCGCCGAAACCTTTGGCGTGGCCTGCCGCAACGTGCAGGCGCTCGACAACTGGCAACTGGATTTGCAGGGCATCGCCGATAACCTCGACGGGGTGAAGGTGGTGTTTGTCTGTAGCCCGAACAACCCGACCGGGCAGATTATCAATCCGCAGGATATCCGTTCCCTGCTGGAAATGACGCGCGGCAAAGCGCTGGTTGTGGCCGACGAAGCCTACATTGAGTTCTGCCCGCAGGCAACACTGGCAGGCTGGCTTGAAGAGTATCCGCATCTCGTTGTGCTGCGCACTCTGTCCAAAGCGTTCGCTCTCGCCGGTCTTCGCTGCGGTTTTACGCTGGCAAATAAAGCGGTTATCGACCTGCTGCTGAAAGTGATCGCCCCGTATCCGCTCTCAACGCCGGTTGCCGATATTGCGGCACAGGCGCTGGCCCCGCAGGGCATCAGCGCGATGCGCGAGCGTGTGGCGCAGATCCTGGAGGAGCGTCAGTATCTAGTCGATGCCCTGAAAACGATTCCGTGCGTGGAGCAGGTGTTCGACTCGGAGACCAACTACATCCTGGTGCGCTTCACCGCCTCAAGCGCGATATTTAAATCGTTGTGGGATCAGGGCATTATCTTACGAGACCAGAATAAACAACCTACCCTGAGCGGCTGCCTGCGTATTACCGTCGGCACCCGCGCGGAGAGCCAGCGCGTGATTGACGCCCTGAAAGCGGAGAAAGTATGAGTCAGAAGTATCTCTTTATCGATCGTGACGGCACCATCATCTCGGAGCCACCCAGCGATTTTCAGGTCGATCGTTTCGACAAGCTGGCGTTTGAACCCGACGTGATCCCGGTGCTACTGAAGCTTCAGAAAGCAGGCTATAAGCTGGTGATGATCACCAACCAGGACGGTCTGGGCACAGACAGCTTCCCGCAGGCGGACTTTGACGGCCCGCACAACCTGATGATGCAGGTGCTGACCTCGCAGGGCATCGCCTTCGACGAGGTGCTGATCTGCCCGCACATGCCTGCCGACGAGTGCGACTGCCGCAAGCCAAAAGTGAAGCTTGTTGAGCGTTATCTGGCCGAAGAGGCGCTGGATAAAGCGAACAGCTATGTGATTGGCGATCGCCTCACGGACATCACGCTGGCCGAAAATATGGGCATTGCAGGCCTGCGCTATAACCGCGACACGCTAAACTGGGCGATGATTAGCGAGCAGCTCACCAGACGCGACCGCTATTCTCACGTAGAACGCAACACCAAAGAGACGCAGATCGACGTGAAGGTCTGGCTCGATCGTGAAGGCGGCAGCAAGATCCACACCGGCGTCGGTTTCTTCGACCATATGCTGGATCAAATCGCCACTCACGGCGGCTTCCGCATGGAGATCGCCGTTAAGGGCGACCTGTATATCGACGATCACCACACCGTGGAAGATACCGGCCTGGCGTTGGGCGAAGCCCTGAAGCTGGCGCTCGGCGACAAGCGCGGCATCAACCGCTTCGGCTTTGTTCTGCCGATGGACGAGTGCCTGGCGCGCTGCGCGATGGATATCTCCGGGCGTCCGCACCTGGAATATAAAGCCGACTTCACCTACCAGCGCGTGGGCGATCTCAGCACCGAGATGGTGGAGCACTTCTTCCGCTCGCTTTCTTACACTATGGGCCTGACGCTGCACCTGAAAACTAAAGGCAAAAACGATCACCACCGCGTCGAGAGCCTGTTCAAAGCCTTTGGCCGTACCCTGCGCCAGGCGATCCGCGTGGAAGGTGACGCCCTTCCCTCGTCGAAAGGAGTGCTGTAATGAACGTGGTGATTCTGGACACCGGATGCGCCAACCTGAACTCCGTACAGTCGGCGATTATGCGCCACGGCTACGAGCCGGTGGTGAGCCGCGACCCGGACGTGGTGCTGCGCGCGGATAAACTCTTTCTGCCGGGTGTAGGCACCGCCCAGGCGGCGATGGATCAGATCCACGAGCGCGAGCTGGTGGATCTCATCAAAGCCTGTACTCAACCGGTGCTGGGCATTTGCCTCGGCATGCAGCTGCTTGGCCGCCGAAGCGAAGAGAGCAATGGCGTTGATCTGCTGGGCATTATTGAAGAAGACGTGCCGAAAATGACCGACCACGGCCTGCCGCTGCCGCACATGGGCTGGAATCGCGTTTATCCGAAAGCGGGCAACAGGCTGTTCCAGGGAATCGAAGACGGCGCGTACTTCTACTTCGTCCACAGCTACGCCATGCCCGTGAATACCTACACCATCGCCCAGTGCAATTACGGCGAGGCGTTCACCGCCGCCGTGCAGAAAGATAACTTTTACGGCGTGCAGTTTCACCCGGAACGCTCCGGTGCCGCCGGTGCGCAACTGCTGAAAAATTTCCTGGAGATGTGATGATAATTCCCGCTTTAGATTTAATTGACGGCACGGTTGTTCGTCTCCACCAGGGCGATTACGGGCAGCAGCGCGACTACGGCAACGACCCGCTGCCGCGGTTACAGGCTTACGCCGCCGAGGGCGCTGAGGTGCTGCATCTGGTCGATCTGACCGGCGCGAAAGATCCGGCGAAGCGCCAGATCCCGCTGCTTAAAACACTGGTGGCTGGCGTGGACGTCCCGGTGCAGGTGGGCGGCGGCGTGCGTACGGAAGCCGATGTTGCCGCCTTACTGGACGCGGGCGTGGCGCGCGTGGTGGTCGGTTCGACCGCTGTGAAAGATCCTGAAAGTGTCAAGGGCTGGTTCCGCCGCTTCGGCGCGGATGCGCTGGTGCTGGCGCTGGATGTGCGCATTGACGAGCAGGGTAATAAGCAGGTCGCGGTCAGCGGCTGGCAGGAAAACTCCGGCGTAACGCTGGAAGAGCTGGTCGGGATGTATCTCCCGGTAGGGCTGAAGCATGTGCTGTGCACGGATATTTCACGCGATGGTACGCTCGCAGGATCTAACGTCTCGCTGTATGAAGAGGTTTGCGCACGTTATCCGCAGGTGGCGTTTCAGTCCTCTGGCGGTATCGGCGACCTGGCGGATATCGCCGCTCTGCGCGGAACCGGTGTACGCGGCGTGATCGTGGGTCGCGCGCTGCTGGAAGGCAAATTTACGGTGAAGGAGGCGATTCAATGCTGGCAAAACGGATAATTCCCTGCCTGGACGTGCGTGATGGTCAGGTTGTAAAAGGCGTGCAGTTCCGCAACCATGAGATCATTGGTGACATCGTTCCGCTGGCAAAACGCTATGCCGAAGAAGGCGCAGACGAACTGGTATTTTACGATATCACCGCCTCCAGCGATGGCCGCGTGGTGGACAAAAGCTGGGTGGCGCGCGTGGCGGAAGTGATTGATATACCCTTCTGCGTGGCGGGCGGGATTAAATCTGCTGACGATGCGGCGAAAATTCTCTCTTTCGGAGCGGATAAAATTTCCATTAACTCCCCTGCCCTGGCCGACCCGGAGCTGATTACGCGTCTGGCGGATCGCTTTGGCGTGCAGTGCATTGTCGTGGGGATCGACACCTGGTTTGATGCCGCAACGGGCAAATATCACGTTAACCAGTACACCGGCGACGAAAGCCGCACGCGCGTCACCCAATGGGAGACGCTGGACTGGGTGCAGGAAGTGCAAAAACGCGGTGCGGGTGAAATCGTTCTGAACATGATGAACCAGGACGGCGTTCGTAACGGTTACGACCTCGAGCAGCTGAAAAAAGTGCGCGCGGTGTGCCAGGTTCCGCTGATTGCCTCCGGCGGCGCGGGCACCATGGAACACTTTCTTGAAGCCTTCCGCGATGCGAACGTGGACGGCGCGCTGGCCGCTTCCGTCTTTCACAAACAGATTATCAATATTGGTGAGTTAAAAACGTACCTGGCCGACCAGGGCGTGGAGATCAGGGTATGTTAACAGAGCAACAACAGGCGCAGCTGGACTGGGAAAAAACTGACGGATTACTGCCGGTGGTTGTACAGCATGCCGTTTCAGGCGATGTGCTGATGCTGGGATACATGAACCAGGAGGCACTGGCAAAAACGCTCGACAGCGGCAAGGTGACGTTTTTCTCGCGCACCAAGCAGCGTCTGTGGACGAAAGGGGAAACCTCGTGTCACTTCCTGAATGTGGTCAGCATTACGCCTGACTGCGACAACGACACCCTGCTGGTGCTGGTCAACCCGATTGGGCCGACCTGCCACAAAGGCACCAGTAGCTGCTTCGGCGAGGCGAGCCATCAGTGGCTGTTCCTCTATCAGCTGGAACAGCTGCTGGCAGAGCGTAAATCAGCGGATCCCGAGAGCTCGTACACGGCGAAGCTGTACGCCAGCGGCACCAAGCGTATTGCGCAGAAAGTGGGTGAAGAAGGCGTTGAAACGGCGCTGGCGGCTACCGTGCATGATCGGGAGGAGCTGACGAACGAAGCGTCGGATTTGATGTATCACCTGCTGGTGCTGCTTCAGGATCAGGAGCTGGATTTAACGGCGGTGATAGAGAATTTGCGGAAACGGCATAAATAAAAAAAGACCGGGTAGACCCGGTCTTTTTTTGTGTGTAAATCAGGCTCTTGGTTTGTAGTTTCTCAGCGCATTACGGCCAAGGACGACAGCAGAACCGATGATCCCGCCGAGGAGAACGGCAAGGATGAGGGTGATGGCCTTTTTAGGGCTGTCACGCTTGATTGGCAGATCTGGTTTCATCACGTAACGATACACGTGTACTGTGTCTGGGTTAACATTGAGGTTTTCAATATCCAGTAAGTTCTTTTTGGTCTGATAGTAAGAGCCAGGGAAGACCAGCGGACGGGACGCCTCGTTATCAACCATTGATTTGAGCGCTACAGTACCAAGCAGGAACATGGTTTCCTGAGTGACATCCTGCGTTTGCTGAAGCTGCGGTGTATTGATCTTCGCGGCTTCCGCGTTCTTAAGCGCCTCAGAAATCTGCTTGATACGCAGATCTTTTTGCTCCTGTGCCACTTTTTCCTGATTTTGAAGGGAGTCGTTCAGGGTTGTGATCTGTTGCTTGAGGTTGTCTCTGAGGTCAAGCGTCAATTCTTTTGCCGTTTGTTCGTCGACCTGTTGGATGTATTGGGCCAACTGCTTTTGCGCTGCTTCAGCAGAATCGCTCTGATAACTGACCGTTAAAGGTACACTCTGTCCCTTTACAGTAGGCTCAATGGTCAATTTCTCGGGAAATTCCTGGTTCTCCAACGCTTGCGCTAATGCTGAAAAAGAAGAATTAAAACGACCAATAGCACGATTTTGGATATCCAATGTTGAAGGGGCTGCCCCACCATAGAGGATATTCAACGCATTGGAATAAGTGGCGATTTGTGCCGCATCAGGTTGAGCTATGATGGCAGAGGATGTCCATTTCTCTTTAGCAACAGTGATGTAAACAAAGGCGAGAACAATGAAAGCAGCAACGAATGCCCCAATCACCCACTTCCCACGCCACAGCTGTAGCAATAAATCAAGTAAATCAATTTGCTCCGGGTCATTGTTGCGTGTGACCAGGTTGTTGTTGTTTTGCGTCATACTATCCCTAACAGATTAAAAAGGGCAAAAATAATCTCGTTTCCTTAGTGTATCTATTGCTGGCGATTTTTCTATAAGAATCCGATGAGTTATATCGGAAAGATGGGTTATGTAAGTGAAGTGCGACGCGCTATCATAGTCGGATTCTGATGTCCTGGGACATCAACAAGAACACTGTAAATGAGGGAAGCTATGAAATTTCTGGTTACGGGCGCGGCGGGCTTTATCGGTTCTCATGTCAGCAAGCGCCTGCTTGATGCAGGGCATGAAGTTGTTGGGATTGATAATCTGAATGATTACTATGACCCTAGCCTCAAGCTCGCTCGCCTCGAACTGCTCAAGTCCGAGAGTTTCACCTTCCACAAGCTGGACTTAGCGAACCGCGAGGGCATGGCAAACCTCTTCGCTGATGAGAAGTTTGACCGCGTAATCCATCTTGCGGCACAGGCGGGTGTCCGTTACTCACTGGAAAACCCGCATGCCTACGCTGATGCAAACCTGGTAGGTCACCTGAACGTGCTGGAAGGCTGTCGCCACAATAAGGTTCAGCATCTTCTGTATGCGTCATCCAGTTCTGTTTACGGCCTCAACCGTAAGATGCCGTTTTCTACTGACGACTCCGTAGACCATCCGGTTTCCCTGTATGCGGCAACCAAAAAAGCCAATGAGCTGATGTCGCATACCTATTCGCATCTGTATAACCTGCCGACCACTGGCCTGCGCTTTTTTACCGTCTATGGCCCATGGGGCCGACCGGACATGGCGCTGTTCAAATTCACCAAAGCCATGATTGAAGGCAACAGCATCGACGTATACAACTACGGCAAGATGAAGCGCGACTTCACCTATATCGATGATATTGCGGAGGCGATTATTCGCCTACAGGCCGTCATTCCTCAGGCCGATGCCGACTGGACAGTCGAAACCGGTTCGCCAGCAACCAGTTCTGCCCCGTATCGCGTGTATAACATCGGTAACAGTTCGCCTGTCGAACTGATGGATTACATTACCGCACTTGAAGAGGCGCTGGGCAAAGAAGCGGTGAAAAATATGATGCCGATCCAGCCGGGGGACGTGCTGGAGACCAGTGCGGATACCAAAGCGCTGTATGACGTTATTGGGTTTAAACCACAAACCTCAGTCAAAGAAGGCGTGAAAAACTTCGTCGACTGGTACCGCAACTTCTATAACGTTTAAAAACAAAAAACCCGGCAGATTGTCGGGTTTTTTATATCACGATTTTAATCAGTCGCTGCCGAACAAATCGCGGGTATAGACTTTATCTTTCACGTCCGCCAGCTCTTCCGCCATACGGTTGGAGATAATTACGTCCGCTTCTTTTTTGAATGCATCCAGATCGCGAATGACGCGAGAGTGGAAGAACTCGTCTTCCTGCATGGCCGGTTCATAAATAATGACCTGTACGCCCTTCGCCTTAATACGCTTCATGATCCCCTGAATGGAAGAAGCGCGGAAGTTATCGGAACCGCTCTTCATGATTAGGCGATACACGCCCACCACTTTCGGCTGACGCGCGAGAATGGAATCCGAGATGAAGTCTTTACGCGTGCGGTTGGCATCCACAATGGCGGAAATCAGGTTGTTCGGCACCGCCTGATAGTTAGCCAGCAGCTGCTTGGTATCTTTTGGCAGACAGTAACCACCGTAACCGAAGGACGGGTTGTTGTAATGGTTACCGATACGCGGGTCAAGACACACGCCCTCGATGATCTGACGGGTGTTCAGACCTAAGCTCTCGGCATAGCTGTCAAGTTCGTTGAAGTAAGCCACACGCATCGCCAGATAGGTATTGGCGAAAAGCTTAATGGCCTCTGCCTCGGTGGAATCGGTAAACAGGACCGGAATATCTTTTTTGATTGCGCCTTCCTGAAGCAACGCAGCAAAACGCTCCGCACGCTCGGAACGCTCGCCAATCACGATACGGGATGGGTGCAGGTTATCGTATAACGCCCTGCCCTCGCGGAGAAATTCCGGCGAGAAGAAGACATTATCAATACCCAACTCTTCTTTAATCGATTTTGTGAAACCCACTGGAATTGTCGACTTGATGATCATCACTGCGTTCGGGTTGATTGCCGTAACGTCTTTGATCACCGCTTCAACGGTTGAGGTATTGAAGTAGTTAGTTTTAGGATCATAGTCGGTTGGCGTGGCGATGATGACGAAATCCGCATCGCGGTAAGCGTCTTCTTTGTCCGTGGTAGCGCGGAAGTTCAGCGGTTTGGTCGCGAGGTATTCTTCAATCTCTTTATCGACGATCGGGGACTTCTTCTGGTTAAGCATGTCCACTTTTGCCTGCACGATATCCAGCGCAACCACTTCATGGTTTTGTGCAATCAGAATACCGTTTGAGAGACCAACATAGCCTGTTCCGGAGATGGTTATTTTCATTTGTTTAACTTCTACACGTTTGAGTTTTTGATGACCATAACACAGTCACCACAATGATTAACTAAGCGTTTTTTATCGCTAACCTTCATTCGCTGTCAAGGTTTCAGTTTTTTTGAAAAATGTTTTTGCTCAACAAAAAGTTCTGTCGTTACACTAAGCAAAGTACCTGTTTTACAGCGACAATAAGACGTTAAAGGGCAGTCGATAGTAAGCAGAGGAAAACTGCTTACTTCGTCAAATCAGACTAATCCCTTGGTCAGATTCAGCAGATACTGACCATACCCTGTCTTTTTCAATGGTTCAGCGAGTACCCGAAGTTGTTCGGCATCAATAAAACCTCGTCGGAACGCAATCTCTTCAGGACATGAAACTTTTAGCCCCTGTCGCTCTTCAATTGTGGCGATAAAATTGCTTGCTTCGATCATACTCTGATGCGTTCCGGTATCCAGCCAGGCATAACCGCGTCTCATCATCGCGACAGACAATCGTCCCTGCTGCATATAGATGCGGTTGATGTCGGTAATTTCGAGTTCACCTCGCTCGGACGGAGTTAAACTTTTGGCCATCTCAATCACATCGTTGTCGTAAAAATAAAGACCGGTTATTGCGTAATTACTCTTGGGTTGCTGAGGCTTCTCTTCAAGACCAATCGCGGTGCCGTCTTTATCAAACTCAACGACGCCATAGCGTTCCGGGTCGCTGACATGATAGGCGAATACGGTCGCCCCCTCTTGCTGGCTTGCTGCGCCTTCAAGCAGCCTGGGGAGATCGTGTCCGTAGAAAATATTATCGCCTAATACCAGCGCACAATTATCCTCACCGATAAACTCTTCACCCAGAATAAAAGCTTGTGCCAGTCCATCAGGACTTGGTTGCACTTTGTACTGAATATGCAATCCCCACTGGCTACCGTTTCCGAGAAGTTGTTCAAAACGGGGAATGTCCTGAGGCGTGCTGATAATCAGAATATCCCGTATACCTGCCAGCATAAGCGTAGAGAGCGGATAATAGATCATTGGCTTATCGTAAATTGGCAACAATTGCTTACTTACGGCCATTGTCACGGGATAAAGACGTGTACCCGATCCGCCAGCTAATATAATCCCTTTACGTTTCGTCATTTACTTACGCTCCCCATAATTCTGCTCAATCCAGCTCTTATAGGCGCCACTTTTCACATTCACTACCCACTCCTGGTTATTTAAATACCATTCAACCGTTTTACGGATGCCGCTTTCAAAGGTTTCCACAGGAGTCCATCCGAGCTCGTCGCTAATTTTATGAGCATCAATTGCATAACGTCTGTCGTGTCCAGGACGATCCGCTACATAAGTAATTTGTGCGCGATAGGATGTTTCTTTCGGTACCATGTCATCGAGCAGATCACAAATTGTCTGAACGACTTCAATATTTTTCTTCTCGTTATGGCCGCCAATATTATAGGTTTCTCCCGGCTTACCCGTGGTCAGAACCGTATACAGTGCACGAGCATGGTCTTCAACGTATAACCAGTCACGAATTTGATCGCCCTTACCGTAGATCGGCAATGGTTTATTATCCAGCGCATTAAGGATAACAAGAGGGATCAGCTTTTCAGGAAAGTGGTATGGGCCATAATTATTCGAACAATTTGTCACAATCCCAGGTAAACCATAGGTGCGTATCCAGGCTCGAACTAAATGATCGCTGGACGCTTTTGACGCTGAGTAAGGGCTGCTTGGCTGGTACGCTGTTTTCTCAGTAAACAGCGGTAACGGGGTGGAGTCATAATGTTCATCGGGATGAGGCAGATCGCCGTAAACCTCATCAGTTGAAATGTGATGGAAACGGAATGCGGATTTTGCTGCTTCGTCCAGAGAAGACCAGTAAGCACGACTTGTTTCTAACAGAATATACGTGCCAACAATATTGGTTTCAATAAACGCAGCGGGACCGGTAATAGAACGATCAACATGGCTCTCGGCAGCCAGATGCATTACCGCATCAGGCTGATGGGTAGCAAAAATACGCGCCATTGCCTCTTTATCACATATATCGGCATGCTCAAAAACATAGCGCTCGCTATCGCTTACTTCACGCAAGGATTCCAGATTACCGGCATAGGTCAATTTATCAACGTTAACAACGCTATCCCGAGTATTGCTAATAATATGTCGGATAACCGCGGAACCGATAAAACCGGCACCGCCAGTAACTAGAATTTTCACGCAATCTATTCCATTAAACAGTAGGTGGATCGGGCAAGATAAAAAAGCCCGGTATCTCTACCGGGCTTGATGGCATGGCTAACCGTATATTAATCCAGCCATTCGGTGTGGAACACACCTTCTTTATCGGTACGCTTATAAGTATGCGCACCGAAGTAGTCACGCTGTGCCTGAATCAGGTTCGCAGGCAGAACGGCAGCACGATAGCTGTCATAGTATGCCACCGCAGCGGAGAAGGTCGGAACCGGGATACCATTCTGCACCGCGTACGCAACAACATCACGCAGCGCCTGCTGATATTCGTCAGCAATTTGTTTGAAGTAAGGCGCCAGCAGAAGGTTGGCGATACCCGCATTTTCAGCATAGGCATCGGTGATTTTTTGCAGGAACTGAGCGCGAATGATGCAGCCGGCACGGAAAATCTTCGCAATCTCGCCATAGTTCAGGTCCCAGTTGTTCTCGTCTGACGCCGCGCGCAGCTGAGAGAAGCCCTGCGCGTAAGAGACGATTTTACCCAGATACAGCGCGCGACGGACTTTCTCAACGAACTCCGCTTTATCACCAGCGGGTTTAGCCTGCGGGCCAGACAGCACTTTAGATGCTGCAACGCGCTGTTCTTTCAGAGAAGAGATATAACGTGCAAATACGGATTCGGTGATCAGGGACAACGGCTCACCCAGATCCAGAGAGCTCTGGCTGGTCCATTTACCGGTACCTTTATTCGCAGCTTCATCCAGAATCACATCAACCAGGTATTTACCCTCTTCATCTTTCTTGGTGAAGATATCTTTGGTGATGTCGATCAGGTAGCTGTTCAGCTCGCCTTTGTTCCACTCGGTGAAGGTCTCTGCGAGCTCCTCGTTGGAGAGGTTCAGGCCACCCTTCAGCAGAGAGTAGGCTTCAGCAATCAGCTGCATATCGCCATATTCAATGCCGTTGTGAACCATTTTCACGTAATGACCAGCGCCATCAGGACCGATATAGGTCACGCACGGCTCGCCGTCTTCAGCTACGGCTGCGATTTTAGTCAGGATTGGCGCAACCAGTTCGTACGCTTCTTTCTGACCGCCAGGCATGATGGATGGACCTTTCAGAGCGCCCTCTTCACCGCCGGATACGCCGGTACCGATGAAATTGAAGCCTTCAGCAGACAGTTCACGGTTACGACGAATGGTGTCCTGGAAGAAGGTGTTGCCGCCATCGATAATGATGTCGCCTTTATCCAGATACGGTTTCAGTGAATCGATAGCTGCATCGGTACCTGCGCCCGCTTTCACCATTAACAGGATACGACGAGGTGTTTCCAGAGACTCAACGAACTCTTTAACCGTATAGAAAGGAACCAGTTTCTTGCCTGGATTCTCAGCGATGACTTCTTCGGTCTTATCACGGGAGCGGTTGAAAACGGAGACGGTATAACCACGGCTTTCGATATTGAGCGCCAGGTTGCGCCCCATCACTGCCATACCGACAACGCCGATCTGTTGCTTGGACATTACATACTCCTGTCAGGTGTGGTCACCGCGACTGTTGCGCGGCTTGAAATGTGGTTGAGATGTTAACTCAGCAAAAGACTGTTGGGTAGCATAACTGCATTATTAAATACAAAAAGGCTAATTATATAATTAAATATTTATTCTATTTAAAAATTTTCAATTATTTTTTATAGCCATCAGGGTTTGCAACTTGCCAATTCCAAGCGTCACGAAGCATATCCTCAAGAGTAAGTTCTGCGCGCCAGTGGAGTTCCTTTTGAGCTAAAGATGGATCGGACCAGCATTCAGCGATATCACCACTTCTACGCGGAGAAAACTTATAATTAATAGCTATCCCAGATATCTTTTGAAAAGTACTAATAACGTCAAGTACAGAATGACCTTGCCCTGTCCCTAAATTATAAACATTGTAATTACCATATTTACCAATGTAATCTAAAGCAGCTAAATGCCCTTTTGCGAGATCAGTGACATGAATATAATCTCTGACACCTGTTCCATCTTTAGTAGGATAATCACTGCCATATATAGAAACAATTTCATGTTTTCCAACTGCGACTTGGGAAACATAAGGGACAAGATTATTTGGAATCCCATTTGGATCTTCACCTATTCTCCCACTGAAATGCGCGCCTACGGGATTAAAGTATCTTAAAACAGTTACGTTAAACTTTTTATTACTTTTAGCATAATCTTGCAAGATTTTCTCGGCGAAAAGTTTCGATGTGCCATATGGATTAGTTGTCCCACCTATTCTATTGGACTCGCAGACAGGTATAGTTTCAGGATCGCCGTAAACTGTAGCGGATGAACTAAAAATAAAATTATTAACTCCATGTCTTATTGCTTCATCAACCAAGGATATTGTTGCAACAATATTGTTTTCATAATACTCCAATGGTTTTTGAATGGATTCTGATACAGATTTCAAGCCTGCAAAGTGAATAATTGAATTAATATTCTGCTCTGTAAAAACTCTTTGTAAAAGTTTTTTATCCCTGACATCGCCTTTATAAAGCACAGGTGATTTCCCGCATAATTCTGTAATCCTTTCCAGTGACACTTGAGAAGAGTTGACAAAATTATCAATAACAACAACCTCAACACCACGCATCAGCAATTCGAGTACAGTATGAGAACCAATATAACCTGCACCACCAGTAACTAATATTTGCATATGCCCTCAGTTAAAAATAGAGTAAACAATTAATAAGTCTTTTAATTGCCATTAATTAGATAAACGTAATCATCATATTTACTAAGTAAACTGTAGCGGTCTTTTTTCTCTTCAGCATAATTTTCATACATTCTATAATCCCTGATTAAGGTCTTGAGAGCAGCGGTTAATGATTCAGGCGTATTTTGATACAAAATACCATTAGGATTATGTTCATCAATAAGTTCACTACAACCGCCCACATCACTTAGGGAAGGTGCGAATAAGCGGGGAAATTCTTCTCGGCTGACTCAGTCATTTCATTTCTTCATGTTTGAGCCGATTTTTTCTCCCGTAAATGCCTTGAATCAGCCTATTTAGACCGTTTCTTCGCCATT